>NZ_PIGG01000067.1 GCF_002924445.1 Minwuia thermotolerans | reverse complement strand
CGGACAAGGTCGAGGCGGTCGGCGTCCATGGCGCAGCTCCCGGGCCGGTGATCCCGGCGCCCATGGACGCTTGCCGTGGGGGTGAAGTCCAGTCCCCCTCGCGGGCAGACGATCGCTGCACGGCGCCGCGGTGGGGCACGGCCGGCCCGGGCCGCGGCAGCCCCGCCTTCGGCCCATTGAGCTGTTCAGTCCAGCAGTTCCCCGGCCCTGGCGCCCAGGGCCGCCGCCAGCTTCTCGACGACCGTGATCGTGGGGTTGCGGGTGCCGCGCTCGAGGTCGCTGATGTAGGTGCGGTGGATACCGGCCTCGAAGGCAAACTGCTCCTGCGACCAGCCCTGGGACTGTCGAAGGCGCCTGATGTTCTGACCGAGACGTAAGCGAATATCCACGCACAGGATGTCAGGCGGATGCAGATTATCGGTCTACAGACGATCAGTGACATTCGACTTGACTTGGCCGCCGCGCCTGGGCGGAAGTCGGTGAGACTTATCGTCGACAGGAGGCGGCAGCTTGACCCCGGAGACGTTCGAACCGACGGCAGTGCGCTACATCAAGCTCGGCAGCGGGGGCGCGTGGGCCGAAGCGGCGGTCCGGGATGGTGTGATCCCCTTCGGGTTTCCGGAGGCGGGCCACGAGGCCTGCGCCCGGGGCGAGTGGGATGCTGTCGAGCAACAGCTGGCCGCGGCCGGACGGGCCCCACAGGCGATCGCCGAGGACCTCCGTGAGCTCCGCGCCTTCTATGAGACGCACCCGGATACCCTCTGGGTCACCTTCGCCGAGGGCCACCTGTGGTGGACCTTCGCCGACGGCCCGGTCCGGCCGGCCGATGACCCGTCGCCGGGGACGCCAACGCGCTACCGGACGACGCGCGGCGGCTGGCGCCGCGACAGCCTGACCGGCGAGCCCCTCTCCGTGCGGACGCTGAGCTCGGTCCTGACGAAGACGGCGAACTACCGGCGGACGATCTGCGATGTCCCGGCGGCCGCCTATCTTCTGCGCCGCATCCGCGGCGAGCCCAACCCGGTTCACGAGGAGGCCGTGGCGGTCAAGGCGCGGATGCAGGATATTGCCCGCCGCATGATCGCGGAGCTGCACTGGGCCGAGTTCGAGACCCTGGTCGACCTGATGTTCGCCCGCGGCGGCTGGCGGCGGACGAGCACCCTCGGCGGGACCATGCCCGACGCCGACCTCATCCTCGATCAGCCCGTGACCGGCGAGCGCGCCTGGGTGCAGGTCAAGTCCAGGGCGACGCAGTGCGAGGTGGACGACTACCTCGGCCGCTTCGAGCGCGACGGCAGCTGCGAGCGGTTCTTCTTCGTCTGCCACAGCCCCGTACGCGCCCTCGTGCTGGATGCCGGGCCCGGTCGGCACCTGTGGACCGCCGCCGAGGTGGCGGCGCGGGCGATCGACGTCGGCCTCTTCGACTGGCTGGTGGAACAGACCCGGTAGCCGAGAGGCCCCCTGGAGGGGCATCCGGGCCGCCTGGACGGCCTTCGGCACAGGGCGGCGGTCCAGCGGCCGCGGCGATCCACCTGGCGCCCCTGTGTGCCCATGAGGGTGGACGACATGGCCCCGAGCCCCCCTTGCATGCCGGTGAGCCGCCGGCGCCGGGCCCCGGCGGTGGCGCCGGCACGGGTGCGGATGCGGATGCGGCTCGCGTCAGTCATCGTATTCGAACGGCGGCAGGATATTCTCAATTCGATCGCCGCCGGGGCTGCCGATGTCGATCGGGGGCTCCCAGTACCGCTGCCATTTGAGGAACTGGGACAGGCTGTCGACCTGGTCGTCATGGCGGCCCTTCGGAAAGGCCAGGACCTCCTGAAGGAAGTCCGCCAGCCATGGCGCCTCCTCGGGCAGGAACACTTCGCCGGCCTCGATGCGGGCAGATGTGGCTTCCATGCGGACGATCTTGTCGCCCTCGGGGGCAATGCCGATCAGGCTGGGGAAGTTGGCGGGCGCGCCATGCTGCAGGTCCTGGACGAGACTCAGCCCCAGCCCGGCTTTCTCGACCAGCACCACATTGGCCTGGTGGTCCATCGCATGCCCGATCACCCGCTTGCGCAGACCCGGGAATTCGAGCCGCCCGCGCCAGACGTCGACGAGATAGAGCCTGCGGCCATCGACCAGCCACGTCGTGCAGACGGAGTAGTCGCCCCGTTCGCCGATCGTCCCCGCGATGTCCCAGCTCTGGACCACGGTCATGTTCTCCCCCCGCGGGGGCGCCGTGTCGTAGCGCCGGAACCAGTCGCGACGGACGAGATTGCCCGCTAGGGGGACCGGCTGCTGCTGGTACTGGGCCGAGAAGGCGAGGTGTCCCAGGTCGCGGCGCACACGCGCCAGGGCCGCCTCGGGCTCCCGCTCGGGGTGCAGCAGGTCGCCCTTGCGCCGATAGTGGATGTCCCCCGGCTTTGGCCCGATGCGAATCTGCTGGTCCTCGATGGCGATGGCCGGCAGGTCCAGGTGGTCCCAGCCGCCGGTCTCGAGTACATGACCGGCCAGGTCGTCTTCATGGAGGCGCTGCATCACCAGGATGATGGAGCCCCCCATCTTGTTGTCGAGCCGCGTCGAGACGGTTTCGGCGAACCAGTCCTTCACGTTGCGCCGGGCGGTCTCCGACTGGGCCTCGGAGGCCTTCATGGGATCGTCGATGATGATGATGTCGGCGCCGAAGCCGGTCAGCGAGCCGCCCACGGACGTGGCCAGGCGCCCGCCGTTCTTCGTGGTCACATATTCCGTCGCGGTTGACCGCGACAGCCTCATGGCCGGGAACAGGCGGCGGTACCAGTCGCTGTCCACCACCAGGCGGAACTGCCGCGCGAGATCGACGGAGAGGTTCTCGCTGTAGCTGACGCATTTGAACCGTAACGCCGGGTCATGACCCAGCGCCCAGGCCACGAACGCCACCGAGGTCGAGATCGACTTCAGCGACCGCGGCGGCTGGGTGATCACCAGCCGTCTGCCCGTGGGCTCGAGGCATTGCAGGAGCTCATATGTGATCGCCTTGATGTGCCAGTTGGCCTTGAACTCTGTTCCGGGCGAGAGGGTGGTGAAGCATTTGTGGATGAATGCGTTCAGGTCCGTTCGGAGCAGCGCGTCGAGAACACGGCGGTCACTCATCCTCGCCCTCCTGGCCGGACTTCTCCGGCTCCCCGTCCTCATCCTCTGTTGCTGCATCGCCCGGCGCCTGCGCCTGCCCGGAGGCCCGGTACTGCTCGAGGATCGCCCGGTCCTCCTCGGGGAGCGCCTCGTCGCTGTCCTGGATCAATGTCTGACCATTGTGTTGGGCGGCGAGAGCGAGGAGGCGTTCGAGCGCTCGCATTCCACCTTTCACGGCGCTCTGGCCCAGCTGGAGGATCGCGGCCTGCTGCATCGTCATCGTGCGTGTTGTGCCATTGACCTTGAGCTGCACCTTCATTTCGAGAACTTCGTTAAGGTCGGTTTGGAAGTTCCGGTGGCCCTTCGGCCGGCCCTTCGGGTTGCCGGACCGGCCGGGCTTGAAGCGCGAGTGTTTCGGCGGGTGCCCGTAGCCGACCTTGTCTTCGTTTTCGTCATCGCTCATCCGCCGGCCTCCTCTGCCTGGTTGACTGGGCGTTCCTCCGCCAGTTCGTCGAAGGACCGCCCGCTCTCCGCGTGCGTGATCTTGGCGCCGAAGGCCTTCCGGCATCGCCGGATGGCGACGTCGACATAGGCGGGGTCGAGTTCCATCGCGACGCACCGCCGGCCCGTGCGCTCCGCCGCCACGAGCGTCGTGCCCGCGCCGGCAAAGGGGTCGAGGACGAGGTCGCCGCGGTTCGAGCAATCGAGGATGGCGTCGGCGACCAGCCCGACGGGCTTGACGGTGGGATGCATGGCGAGCGCCTCGTCGCGGCCGGCGCCGAAACTGTTGGCGCCGGCATAGTCCCAGACATTGGTCCGATAGCGGCCATGGGCGCCGAGATCGACATTGTTGATGTGCGAGGCGGCGCCCGCCTTGAAGACGGCGACCAGTTCGTGCTTGGAGCGGTAGAGCGTGCCCATGCCGCCATTGGCCTTGTTCCAGACGCAGAGGTTCTTGAGCTCGCGGTAGACGTCGCGCCCCGCCGTCAGCAGGGCGTGGATATGGCGCCAGTCCATGCAGACGAAGTGGATGGCGCCATCGGCGCTGACCCGGGTTGCGTTGCCGAGGGTGGTGCGGAGGAAAGCCACGAAGTCGGCTTCCGCCATCTCGCCGCTCGCCATCGCGAACTCGCGGTGG
>NZ_PIGG01000066.1 GCF_002924445.1 Minwuia thermotolerans | reverse complement strand
AATGCCGGCTCCGAGACGCCGCCTATCCAGATCGGGATCGAACGCTTCGGACGCGGATTGATGCCGGCTCGATCGATCCTGTCGAAGCGTCCATCGAACGAAACGACCGGTTCTTCCCAGAGTCGGCGCAGAAAGCCGATCTGCTCATCGGCCCGGCGCCCGCGGGTACGGAAGTTCTCGCCCAGCGCATCGTACTCGACATAGTTCCAGCCGATACCCACGCCGAGCCTGAGGCGTCCGCCCGAGAGAATGTCGACATCGGCGGCTTGCTGGGCGACCAGCACCGTCTGGCGCTGAGGAAGAATGAGGACGCCGGTCGTGAACTCGATGCGCTTTGTAATGCCCGCAGCATAGCCAAAGAGCACGAAGGGATCGTGGAAGGGATCGTTTTCCGTGTAGGGGCCTTCCAGCTCAGGTACTCGATCCGCATGAACCGCTTTGACCACGTGGTCATAGGCCAGGATGTAGTCATACTCCAACTCTTCGGCCGCCAGTACGATACGGCGCACCGCTTCGGCATCGCCGGCGATCTCGATCTGCGGGAACACCACGCCAAGTCTCATCGCAGTTCCTCCTCTTTCCCGGCCATGGCGTTTCCGCCCCTGTAATCAGGGGTGTGGGCCCCATGGCGCGGCCGTCATGAGTTGGTTTTCCTGATACTGGATCAGCGGCTGATACTTCTCCGCGAAACTCATAACATCGGGATCCTTGAACATGCTGTTCCAGCATTTGCGCCGGTCGACCTCATCATCGAATTTCCAGATGTGAATGACCTTGTTGATGGCGCCGATGTCTCCCAGGAAGTACCCGACCAGCTTATCCTGATATTTCTCCAGCGCAGCCCATCCCGACTGCCTGAAGAGCGTCACCGCTTCTGGCATCCGGCCTGGCAGGATTGTGTAAGTGCGGAGTTCGTATATTGCCATCGGTGGGCCTCCAGTAGTCTGCGTGCGACGCTGCGGGGCCTTCTCAGGCGCTCTTGCGGAAACTATGGCGACGCACGCGGATGCCGGCGGCCTCCCGATCGAAGGTGTCGTCCGTGACGCCCGCATCCCGGAGCTTAACCTTCTGCACCTTGGTGGTCGGCGTCCGCGGAAGCTCTTTCATGACCCGGACATAGCGCATCGAAACCTGACCCTATCCGTCATAGGAAATTCCGGCTTGCTGGAGTATTTCTGTCCACAAGGCCTCAGCAGCGGCTTCCGGACTCATGCTCCGCTCGTTATGGGTGAGCGTGATGGAGGCCTTGAGATGCAACTCGTACTCATCGGCCTCGACATTAAACCAACCATTGGCCGTGTTCTCGGCGGCGTTTTCGGAAAATGAATAGTAGATATCACCAAAACCGTGCTGGCCACGCCCGCCGTGCACGGTGAGATGTGCCGTCCCGCGACCGAGGCCGCGATTGACAATAACGCAGCCAAAGGAGGTTTCGGAGAGATTGGTGAACCGTCCCCGCAAGCCCTCGACACTATTCAGTTCCTGAACTGCGCTCTGAAAGTAGGCCTTGATCGTCTTGAAAGCGTTTTCGCGAAACTCGGCCTTGTCGATATCATCAAACTCGCGTCGGACGCGGTATCGCCGCTCCGGCGCTGAGCGGATCGCATCGTCATCGTTCGGCGCGGCCGCAGTATTGGATCCCGGTGCCGATGTGGGCGGCTCGTGATCCAGAATTCTGCGGAGTTCCTGTATGACATTCAGATACGCCGTGTTCTCGTTTGTCCAGTCGCTGATCGGTTTGCCGTCACGCGGCAGGGTTTTGAGCGCGCGCAGCCCGGACGATGCCCAATCACAGGGTTCGATGATGATCGGCACCACGCGAGCCTCGCGGGCATCGTGGCGCTCCAAGGCGCGCCGCATTTCTGTTTCGACGCAGTATTCCGAAGCAAGGAAATCGGGGCTGACAAGAAGAAGGAACAACTCGCAGGCTTCAAGTTGCTCGGCGATCTCGGCGTCGAGTTCGCTGCCTGCGAGTATGTCGCGGTCGTACCATGCCTCTATGTGCCCTTCGCGTTTCAGCGAGGCGAGATGAACATGCAGACGCTCCAGCGCAAAGCTGTCGCGGTGGGAATATGAGATGAACGCTTTCACAGGCGCTTCTACTTGCCTTTCTTACCGCCGTGCTTGGTTGGGTCGGCCATCTTGTATTGCTGTCCGGATTTCAGCGGTGGGGGCAGTGGCTCGCCCTTCGTCACTGTGCGCTCGATGCCTGTGCCGCCGCCGCGCGGACCAGTGATCTCGTACTGTCCGCTGCGCGGAGCCTTCTCGCCGGGCTTGTATGTCTTCGTCATTGTCTTCTTCCCCTACATCCTGTGGGAGGTTCCTTGAAAATCGCAAAATATCACAACCGGTGCAGAACACAAGGTGTACACCACAGGGGAGTTCGCGCTCTTGACAACCGGCCACGGAAGCGACCAAGAATGCGGCCAGATATCTAGAGTGAACCGCCCCGAGTTTGCTGGAGGCCGGTTTGTGTGAGTCACGCCCCGGCGCCGCCTCGGCTTTCGGCCCCGGTGAGCTGAAAGGCGGCCCAGTAGTAGGGGTGCGTTTTGCCGCTTTCGCGGAGCTCCTGCTGAGCCTGTCGCAGTGCCGCCCGCGCGCCGACTTCCGGCCGGGCGCGGTAGAACGCCTGCATCAGCTCCGAGGTGGCCGCGTCGTCAACCAGCCACAGGCTGGCCACGATGGCGTCGGCGCCGGAGAACAGGAAGCCTCGGGTCAGCCCGACGACATCGTCGCCGGAGCGGACCCGCCCGAGGCCTGTCTGGCAGGCCGAGAGGGTGACGAGGCTGGCATCGAGCCTCAACTCGTAGATCTCCGAGGCCGTCAGGCGCCCGTCATGCTCGCCGTCAGCGGTCAACAGCAGCGCCGAGCTCAACGGGTTCGTGGGATCGAACACGCCGTGCGAGGCCAGATGCAACACGTCATGCGCCGAGGCCCGCCGGCGCAGTGCCGTCTCCGTGGCGTTGCCGCGGAGGAGCGTCTCCGCCTGCGGCGTCGCCCGCGCGATTGCCACCGCCTCGGCCTCCGCGCCGGGCAGATCCAGCTCGGGATCGCCCAGGTCCGGGTTGCCCAACGCCAGCAGCCGCTCCCCGGCCCGGTTCCGGCCAATGAACTTCAGAACCGAAGCGCTCGGCAGCACCGCGATCTCCCATTCGTCCATCAGGAAACCGCCATCGGTGGTGGGGATCGCCGCGAATGGCAAATAATGCAGGGCCCCGTGCGGCACAATGGTCACCTGACGCCCACCCACGGCAGTGGTCAGCGGCCGGACGAGCCGCGCGTGCAGCACCTCGCCCGGCGCCCGCCAGGCGTCGCCGCCGGGCCGCGAGAGCGCACGCCGGAATCGACCGATGGCCTCGTCGAGGCCGTCGGTGGAAAGCTCGAAGGCCTGCACCCGGTTCCGGTCGGCAACGAAGGCGAACAGGCTGTCGCCCTGGCGGTAGTACTCCACCAGCGCCTCCCCAGCCGGGATCAGCGCCTGCAGCTCGGCCGCCGAGAACGCCGGCACGGTCACCAGCGAGGCCAGCTCCGGTGCGGCAGCGATCAATTCGGCGCGGGCGTCGGCGCTGCGGGTGGCGATGTCGAACCCCTCCTCGCGCGCCTGCTGCTTCAGCCGCGTCTCCTGAGCCTGGTAGCGCTCCAGCAGCGCTGCCTCCCGTGGCCGCACCGCGGCGTCGCCGAAGCTTTCCTTGGAGGCCAGGATGTCCACCAGCGCCCGGGCCTTGCCGCGCTCGGCATAGGCGAAGGCCTCGCTGACCCGGCCCTCCCGGATCAGCGCGCCGATCAGGTCGCGGTAGACCGCCTGCTTGTCGCCGACGAAGCTCATGCGGCCGGCTTCCGTCTCGATGGAGCGGCGCTGGCTCTCGATCACGCGCACGGCGCGCTCGAAGTACCCGATGGCCGCAGCCTGGTCGCCCTCCGCCAGCGCGATCCGGCCGCGGCCGTGCAGCGCCTGCCAGTAGACCGAGCCGAAGCCCTTCACCCGCGGCTCGGCCAGAATGTCGTCGTACCCGGCCTTCGCCTCCGCCAGCCGACCCGTCTCCAGTTCCGCTCGGTGCAGCATGAAACGAGGCTCGAAGCGCTGAGCGAACCGGACGTCCTCGATGTCGAGAGAGCCGGCGATATCCAGTGTCATCGCCTGGAAGAGCGGGTTGATGTAGTTGATCGTCTGAACGGCGAGAAAGAACGCTTCGTTCAGGCTTCTGTCGCGTTCGCGGGTCATCGCCGCATAGGCATTCTCATGCTCGTCGAGCGCCAGATAGAGACGCGCAAGCCACATCGACTTTGTCTCGTGCAATGCGGAGAAATTCCCGCGCATTTCGTGAATGCCTTCGTAGTCACTGGCATCCATCGCTTCCAGCCGTGCGATGCGCTCACGGGCGGCGCGTTCGTCACCCCATTCGATCTCGATGGAGCCCAGCATGCCGAGGGTGCGGGCCTGATAGAGGTTTCGTCGGCCCTTGTTGTCCTCGGGAATCTCCAACATGAACTTGGTGAAGCCACTCGACTCCTGTCGGTCCTGCTGCCAGACCGTGAGAAACTTGTTCTCATCCGCCAGCGTCAAGACAGTTGCGGCTTCCGTGTGAGCCTTCTCCAACTCACCCTGATAATACCAGGCGAAGGCTCTCATCATGCCGAGCTTGGCCTGGCTCCATGGACGGTTCAGGAAATCCATCTCGTCGCCCATGGACATGATGCTGTAGCGCCAGTAGTGGCCGCCATTGGCCGCAACCCGCTGCTCAAGCTCGTCCATGCAGTCGTGAAACCCGGCGAACACGCGGACCTGGAGCAATGCCTGGCATGTCGCATGGACTTCGTGCATCGGCCGATCCGGGTTGGTGGCCTGCGTGGTTTCGGCCTGCGCCGCGACCGACTTGAAATCGCCCCGATTGACGGCTCGTTGGGTGTCGGTGGTGCAGGCGGTTGTGAGAATGGCGAGGCTTAGGACACCGGCGCGAAGAAGGAGCGCCTTCGACTGCAACTTCATTGTAACTCCATGATTTTGAATTCGGATTCTAATCTACTTTGTATCGAGTATCGTGATACTTGACCAGTCCCTGGCCGCATCGGCGGCCCGGCTCGCAGCATTTTCCGTCATGCGGGCTGTGACCGGATCGGTTTCGCTGAATTCCGCGAAGCTATCGGCGGCCAGGGCGAATTCGCCATCATCGAGGGCCTGCTGCCCCGTCGGGGCGCGGGCCTCTCCTACGACCAGGTCACTGGCGACCTGACGAAGGTGAACTATTCCTCGACCCCCACCGGCACGCTGAAGCTCCGTCGGCGCATGCGCATGGATCAGCAGCAGATGATCGCCCACCAGCTCTGCCGCCCGGTCTGGCGCGACGTGGTCGAGACCGGGGTCATGTCCGGCGAACTGCGCGTCCGGGATTTCATCGGCAACCGCCGCTGCCACCTCCGGGTGCAGTGGATGGCGGAAGGCTGGGAATGGGTCGACCCGCAGAAGGAACAGGCCGCCGAGCAGTCGGCGGTGCGCAACGGCTTTACCTCCCGCCAGTCGGTGGTGGCGAAACTCGGCCGCGACATCGACCACGTCGACGCCGAGATCGCTGCCGACAACGCCCGCGCCGATAGCCTCGGGCTGGTGCTCGACACCGACCCGCGCCGGGTCAGCCGCGCAGGCCTCACCCAGGCCCGGTCGGAAGGCTCCGAAGTCCCGCGCGACGAGCGGCAAAACGGGGCAAAGAATGGGTGGCAGGCTGTATCTAAGGATTACTGAAAGTGCAGATGAATAGCCCCTGGGTTCGTAGACGCCTTCTTCGCTAATTTTGAGGCAAGGAGGCCATCGACGGAATATTGCAGCAACTTGGCTGGGTATGGTGAAAGGGTCGCTCCCATCGCTTCCAGAACCTGATGTGTGGACCGGCATGGCAGGGGCCGATGTCTCGGGGGCATTGAGGAGGAAGCACGCGGAAATCCATCGGAGCTCGCGGCGACGAATGCCGCCAGCTACATCACTCGCTGGGACACCATCCAACGAAGCCGGATATACGTCCGCAATTGCGATCTCCGATCCAGAGCCAACCAAATCGTTGCAATCAGGCGGGGTCCATATGCATCCATACGCTGGGCGGTTCATCACGCCGGTCTTGCCACGCGGCGACAACGCCGCGGCAAGCAGCGTCCTGCCACGATTCCATCAGTCGAACCGGGCCGGAACGACAGCCATGCCGACCTGAACGGTTACGCCGGCCCGCTCGGGAAGACCGTGATATCCGCCTCGGCGACCGTGCCGCCACCGGTGTCGGCCACGACCTGGTAGCCCGCGGTCTGGACATCGTCGTCGTAGATCAGGTGCTGGCCGTCGAAGACATAGGCAGAGCCCGATCCGACGCCGGAATTGGTGCCGTCATAGGCCGCGCCGATGGTGGCGAAGGACGCCACACCGATGGGGTCGAAGCCGCCGAACTCCTCGAAACTGAAGCTGTCCCCGTCGCCGGCCGTACCGCTGAAATCGCTCACCAGATCGACCGCAACCCCGGCATCGGCAACCGTCTGGTTGACGGCCACCAGAACCGTTTCGCTGATGTCGTTGTAGTTGAACCTGTCGGCGCCGGCCCCGCCCGTCATGCTGTCGGCGCCATCGTCGCCGGTGATGACATCATCGCCGGCGCCGCCTTCCAGCGTCTGTGCGCCCAGGGCGCCGATGACGAAATCATTGCCGCCGCCGCCGAAGAGCTGGTTGGACTCGTTGTCCTGGGCGACGATCGTGTCCGCGAAGTCAGAGCCGATGACGTTCTCGATGCTGGTGAGCGTATCGTTGCCGCCGTCGCCATCGTTGGCGGCCTGGTCGAGGCCCAGATCCACGTCCACACCTGCCGCCGCGCCGGAATAGTCGACGAAGTCGCCGACCGCGCCGCCGGTCCCGCCGTCCAGTGCGTCGTTGCCCGCGCCGCCGATCAGCGTGTCGTCGCCGGCGCCGCCGAGGAGGGAATCCGCGCCGGCATCGCCCGACATGCTGTCGTCGAGCGCACCGCCGGACAGCGTATCGGCGCCGTCGCCGCCGGAGAACAGCGTGCCCTCGGCGAAGCCGGCTTCGGTCGCGTCCGCCGCGCTGCCCGGCAGCGTGACCTGGTCGTCGCCCGCCAGGGCGTTGGCGTTGTTGCCGTCATCGACGAAGTCGGCCGTGGTGATCGCGTTCATGTCGACCACGTCCGCGGCGGCGCCGAACAGGGTATCGGCATTGTCGTTCACGACCGTGATGTCGATAGTGTCGGTCGCGGTCTTGGCCGTCGTGCCGCCATTGCCCTGATCGGAGACGTCGACCTGGATCGTGTCGCTGCCGGCGAAATTGGCGTTCGGCGTATAGACAAGGGAGCCGATGGCGGCGTTCACGTCCGCCAGCGAGCCTTCGAGGCTGACACTGCCGGTCTGATCGCCGCCGACGGTGGCGATCGTTCCGTCGGTCACATCGATCACGCCGTTGGCCGCCGTCAGCACGACGGCGATATTGCCCGCGCCGAGGTCGGCGTCGTCCACCGCGAGGCCGGCGATCGTCAAATTGCCGTCCTCGGCCACAGTGAAACCGTTGCCGACGGCCGATTCGGTACTGAGTGTCGCACTACCCTGGATAACGCCGTTATTGCCGTTGGCGGTGAGGTCCGCGAAGGTCGAACCGTCGCTGTCGTCGAAGTTCCAGTAGCCCTCCAGCCCCGCCTCGTTGCCGGTCAGCACCTGATCGCGCGCGCCGTCAACCTCCGCCTGGCTTCGGGCGACGGACCAGACCCGCACTTCGTCGATCAGGCCCTGGAACGGATTATCGCCCTGATTGAAGCCAATGCCGAGGCCGGAACCGCTCAGCCCGCTCGGCGCGGTCGTGGAACTGCCGACCTCGACGCCATCAACGTAGAGCCTTGTGGTGGTGCCGTCGAACGTGCCGGCCACATGGAAGAACGTTCCCTGCGACAGAACTGGCCCGGCCGCGAACGGGAAGAGTTCGAGCTGTCCGCCGATCAGGCCGAAATAGGGACTGTCGTTTCCGCCTTCGACGATCGTCATGTGTCCGGCGATCGGCGCGGTGTCGAGGCGCACGATCGCCTCGATCGTGACCGCGCCCGAGAACGATCCGAAGTTGAAGCTGCTGACGAAGCCATTCGACGTGTTGTCGCCCGGCAGCGAAATCGCCTGCCCGCCAGCTGGCAGGTCGATGGTTGGAGTCTCGTTGAAGGCTTCGGCTAGGCTGAACGACGTGTTGGCGAATTCCAGCGTCTCGAAGTTGACGATAACGTCGGTGGCGTCGCGGCCCGCCACCTGGTCGGTCACCGTGAAGAAGCCGTTGCCATTGTCGACGATGACGTATTCGTCGCTGGTTCCCGTAAAGACGACGATGTCATCGCCCGCGCCGCCGTCGAGCGTGTCGTCGCCGCCTCCGCCGATGATGGAATCGGCGCCGAGACCGCCGACCAGGGTGTCGTCATCGTCGCCGCCGTCCAGCGTGTCGCCGCCGTCGCCGCCGTCGAGCTGATCGAAGCCCGAGCTGCCGAAAACGGAATCCGCGCCATCGCCGCCCGAGAGCAGATCGTTGCCGAAACCGCCGTCGATCGCGTCGTTGCCCGCGTCGCCGCTGATCGTATCGGCTTCCGCGCCACCGCCCAGGGAATCGTCGCCGGCGCCGCCGGAAATGCTGTCCGACCCGCTGGTAAAGTCGACAGTGTCGTTTCCGGCGCCGCCAAAGATGACATCGTCGCCCGCGCCCGGATCGATGAAGTTGTCGAGGGAATCGCCGGTAATCGTGTCACCGAAGATGGAGCCGGTGACATTCTCGATACCGCTCAGCGTATCGAGGCCGCGACTGCCGTCGATCGCCGTCTGCGTGGACAGGTCTACATCTACCGCCGTGATGTCCTGGTTGTAGAGAACCGTATCGACACCGTCGCCGCCGTCGAGGAAGTCGCCGCCCTCCTGGCCGTTCAGGCTGTCATTGCCGAACCCGCCGAACAGGCTGTCGTCGCCGACGCCGCCGCTGATGAAGTCGTTGCCGCCATTGCCGCGGAAATTCTCCGGGTCAGCACCGCCGATCAGGGTGTCGTCGCCGTCGGAGCCGCGCACCGCCTCGATGTTGGCGAGAGTCTGGGTGTAGGCGGTCAGGTTGATGGTGACGTCGGCGAGGCCGGTCGAGGCGTCGAAGTTGACAGAGTCCACGTTTGTGCGGTCGTAGCGGACGAGGTCGAAGCCGCCCAGGCCGTCGATCGTGTCGTTGCCTTCGTCGGGGATGAAGCGGTCGTCGCCCGCCGAGCCCAGCATCGAGTCGGCGAAGGTGCTGCCGCGCACCTCATCGATGACGGCGAAGGAGTCGACGCCGCCATCGCCGTCGACGCTGGTCGTACCCGCCCCGATGTCGAGCGTGACGCCCCCGGCGGCGGTGATGTAGTCGAGCCGGTCGAAGCCGCCGCCGCCGGTGAAGTCGTCATTGCCCGCGCCGCCGCGGAACTGGAAGAACTCGTTGAAATCGATCAGGTCGGCGCTGACCGTGTCGTCGCCGGTGCCGCCGACCAGCATCAGCCCGCCGGTGATCCCGTCGATCAGGTTGACGCCTTCCAGTGTGTCGGTGCCGCCGGACTTCACGACCGTGCCCGAGATGTTGCCGATACTCGCGTTGATGCCCAGGGACTGGTCGTCGTAGAGGAGGGCGAAGAAGCCTTCGCCCGGCGCGATGAATTCGATCAGATTGCTGTCTGCGCCGGGCCGGATGATGTCGCCCGAACCGTCGTTCGCGCCGGGCCGAAGCGTGTCCGCGCCATTGCCGCCGATCAGCGTGTCCTGTCCAGCGCCGCCTTCCAGCAGGTCGGCGCCCTCGCCGCCGACCATGCTGTCATTGCCGGTGCCGCCGCGCAGCACGTCATCTCCGGCATTGCCGGTCAGGGTGTCGTCGCCGGCATTGCCGAACAGCAGGTCCGTATCTGCCCCGCCCGTCAGCGCATTGGCGCCGGCGTCGCCGGCCTGCGCCAGACCCGTGGAATCGAGGCCGAAGAAGATGGCGATCTGGTCGTAGGAAACCGCGCCGGCGTCGTCATAGCGGGTGGTCACGGCGATATCGTCGAAGCCGTCGCCGTTGATGTCGCCGATCATGGCGACGCCCTGGCCGAGATAGATATTGTCCACCGGTGCAGAGGTGATGGTGACGCCGTCGGTGCCGTCGATCGTGGACAGGTCGAAACTCGTCTCGGCAACCGCCTGGCCGGGGCCGAAGATGACATAGGCCTCGCCGACATTGCTGTAGCTGCCGTAGTCGACGCCTTCGGCGCCGAT